>NZ_LOQG01000002.1 GCF_001517835.1 Caviibacter abscessus | reverse complement strand
CCGAGGACGCCATTTTTTTTATAGTTTTTTTATTTTATAAAGGTATGTGAAAATATTGTGAGAAAATATTGGTTGCATTATGATATGGACGCTTTTTTTGCATCTATAGAACAAAGAGATAATGAAAATTTAAGAAATAAGCCAATAGCTATAGGTAGGAGTATTGTTACAACTTGTAGTTATGAGGCTAGAAAATATGGGATAAAATCTACTATGCTTATATCTGATGCTAAAAAATTATGTCCTAAATTAATTGTTGTTAATTCAAGAACTCATTATTATTTTGAAGAGGGACATAAAATACAGGGATATATAAAAAAATATTTTCCAAAATCTACTTTTATTTCTTGTGATGAAGGATTTATTGATATATCTGATGTATTATATGAAAGATTTAGTAAGAAACATTTAAATACAAATAAAGAAATGAAAAATGAGATAATTTGTTTTATTCTTTCATTTAAGAAGATTATAAAAGAAAAATTTGGATTAAATTTATCGGCAGGTGTTGGTGAAACAAAAGTTATGGCAAAAATGGCAACTGAGATAAATAAACCAAACGGTATGTATGTTTTTGATACGATTGATGAGTTTATTGAGTATATTTCTAATAAAAAATTAAGCATTTTTCCTGGAATAGGAAAAAAAACTATTGAGTTACTTGCTAGATTAAATATTTATACAACTAACGATTTATTAGATAAATCTAAAAATGAACTTATTGAAATATTAGGTGTAAATAGAGGAAATGAAATTTATGATTTAATAAGAGGAAAATCTTCGTATATATATGAAAGTTTTGAAAATAGATACGAGAAAACATCAATAGGTAAGGAAAAAACGTATTATCAATATGCAGCCGGAGAAATAGAAATTTTAGAAGATATTAAAGAAATTTCAGATATATTGCATAATAAAATATTGAAATATAAACTGTATCCTAAGACATTAGTTGTGAAAATAAAATATACAAATTTTAAAACAATCACAAAATCTAAAACATATGATAATCCATTAGATGAAAACATAAATATATATAGTTTAGCACTGGAAATATTAAATGAAATTGATAAAATAGATGATATACGTTTAGTTGGTCTTACTATGACAAATTTTAATAAAGATAAAATGGACTATTTGAAATTGTTTTAGGATTATATTAAAATTACTTGAAAAAAATTTTATTATACTGTAAAATGAATTAATTGAAATAAAAACGAGGTATTAATATGAAATTTGCAATTACACTAATGATGCATATGTAAATGAAGCTTGTATCAAAGCTAGATGGTACGAGCTAATTTGCGTGTGCCATTGTAATTGTATAAAAAACAATCAGGCACACATAGCCTGATTTTTATTTATAGAAAGGATTTTTTATGATAGAAATATTAAACTTAAAAAAATCATATGAAAATAAAGAAGTACTAAAAGATATCAATTTACACATAAAAAAAGGTGAAATTTTTGGTATAGTTGGATTATCTGGTGCAGGGAAATCTACTTTAATTAGAATGATTAATAGACTTGAAATTCCTGACAGTGGTAAAATCTTAGTAAATGGTCAAGATATATTAAAATTTAGTAATGCTGAGATTATAAATTACAGAAAAAAAACATCAATGATATTTCAACACTTTAATTTATTATCTTCAAGAACAGTTATGCAAAATGTTTTATTACCTTTAGAACTTTCCAGGGAAGTAGATTATAAAAAAGTGGAGGAAGTTTTAAAATTAGTTGAACTATATGATAAAAAAGATAGTTATATAAATAAATTAAGTGGTGGTCAAAAGCAAAGAGTTGCAATTGCAAGAGCGTTAATTACCAATCCATCTATAATTTTATCAGATGAGTCTACATCATCTCTTGACCCTATAATTGCTTCAAATATTTTGGATTTATTAAAAAAAATAAATAAGGAATTAGGCATTACTATAATTTTAATAACACATCAAATGGAAGTTATAAAGAAAATGTGTGATAAAATTGCCGTTTTAAAAAATGGTGAAATTATAGAAAGCGGAGAAACAAAAGATATATTTTTAAAGCCAAAGCATGAATTTACAAGAAGTTTAATAGGTTCATTAACTGAGGAAAATGATATACAAAAAACTTGGATATTACATTTTTTAGGAACAGATGCTAATAAGTCATATATAACAGAAGCATCTAAGCTTTTTGGAATAAATATTAATATACTTGGTGGAAATATTTACACTTTATCTAAAGGTGAAAAAGTAGGTTATTTAAAAGTTCAATTTGAAGCAGAAAATACTGATGAAATTGTATCATGGTTTAAACAAAATATGATAGAAGTGGAGGTTTTATATGGTTAAATCTTTATTTGAAACATTGTATATGATGTTTGTATCAATGTTTTTTGCAAGCATTATAGGTATACCTATAGGAATATCTTTAGTTTTAACAAAAAAACATGGTCTTAAGGAAAATAAGGTGTATTATAAAATAATAGACATATTAATTATTAATTTAACCAGATCTATTCCATTTATAATTCTAATAGTTTTACTTATACCACTATCAAGATTAATTGTAGGTAAATCATATGGTACAACTGCATTTATAATCCCATTATCAATAGCAACAGCTCCTTTTATAGCAAGAATAATTGAAAGTTCTTTAAATGAAGTAGATAATGGTCTTATTGAAATGGGTATTTCTATTGGTGCAACTCCAAAAGATATTGTATTTAAAATATTAATTCCTGAAGCTATGCCAAGTATTATAAATGGTCTTACTTTAACTTTAATTTCACTTATTGCATATACAGCAATAGCAGGTGTTATTGGAGGAGGAGGTCTTGGAAATCTTGCAATTATTGAAGGTTATCAAAGAGGAAATAAAGAGATAATGTATAAATCAACATTAATAATTATAATATTAGTACAGATTATACAATTTTCAGGTTCTAAAATCGTAAAAAATATTAAAAATAAGAGAGGTAAATAATATGAAAAAAATTTTTAAGGGTTTATTAACATTTTTTGCTACTGTTATTTTAGTATCGTGTGGTGCTAAAAATTCTGAAAACAAATTAGTTATTGGTGTATCACCGGTTCCTCATAAAGAATTGGTAGAACTTGTAAAAGATGATTTGAAAGCTCAAGGAATTAATTTAGAAATAGTTGAATTTAATGATTATGTACAACCTAATTTAGCATTAAAAGAAAAAAGTTTAGATGCTAATTTTTTTCAACATGTACCTTATATGGAATCTTTTGGAAAAGAAAATAACATTGATCTTGTAAGTGCAGGAGCTATACATTTGGAACCGTTAAAAATATATTCTGATAAATTAAAAAGTATAGATGAATTAGCTCAAGGAGCACAAGTATTAATTCCCAATGATCCTACAAACCGTGGGAGAGCACTTATATTATTAGAAAATGCAGGTCTTATTACATTAAAGGATAATAAAAAATTAGATTCAAATGTTGAAGATATAGCAGAAAATAAAAAGAATTTATCAATAACAACATTAAATGCTGAACAAATAGGTCCAAGAATTTCTGAAGTTGATATTGCAGTTATAAATACAAATATTGCACTTGCTAGCAAAATTGAAAAAGAAAAAGCTATTTATGTTGAAGGTAAAGATTCACCATATGCAAATATAGTGGCAGTATTAAAAGGTCAAGAAAATAGTGAAAAAATAAAAAAATTAATGAGCGCATTACAATCTGAAAAGGTTAAAAATTATATAAATAAAAAATACAACAAAGAAATAGTACCAGCATTTTAAAAAATTGGGAAGTTAGCAAAATTTGTAACTTCCCTTTGTTTTATATTTAATTTTTATTTTCTTTATACGAAATTTGAGGCTTGATTTCTTCTACAAAATCTCCACCTATTATATATCCTAATCTCAAACCTACTTTTGATGTTAGTTCATGTCCATTATTAGAACTATTATTAGTTTTAGGGGCATATTTACCACCAATAACTATTTCAGATATGAATTTATAAACTTCAAAACCTGCTCCTGCTCCAAAATAAAGACCATGTGTATGATTTTTAAAAGTATTGTCATTCTGTATTTCATTACCATATCCATAACCTAATCTTGTGAATCCATACACTGATTTTGTTTTGTCTCCAGGTCTAAATGAAGCTTTTAACGTTAAATATACAGGTACAAACATTTCTTTACCATTACCATCTCCATGTTTCTTAAAAGCATAATCTGTGTACCCAAAGTTGTATTCTGATCCCAAACCTATTCTAATGGCATCATCTAGTAAACTTATTGGTAAAACTTCTGCACCAACTACAAATCCTCCAGAAGATATACCATTGTGATTGTTAGATGTCTTTAAAAAATCTTCTCTAAAAATATCAATACCGGCTTTTAAAACAATTTCTGTTTGAAAAGCGAAAGAATTAAATATTGCAAAAAACATTACTAAAATTGATAATTTTCTCATAAAATATATCCTCCTATTTTCTATTTTTTCATCAAAAATTTTATGATATGGCATGTTAAATGTCAACGTGAATACGAAAAAAAATCAATAATTAATTTTCAATTATATTTGTTGTAAGTCCAAATAATTAGATTTTATGCCACATGTATTTTTTAAACCTTTGATAAAAAGTTTAGGTGGTTTATAAAATGAAATAGTAAATTTGAAAAGCAATAATATTTAAAAAATTATAGAGTATATATATATTATTTTAGTCACTCTATATTTGTTATCACTGAAGATTTTTATATACAAAAAACTAATAAATAGTGGACTTAAATCATTTTTTTTGATTCATGGTTAGAAATAAAATATAAAGATAATTATTATTTGTAGAAAATTGTTTCACTCTATACATTATATAGAATGATGATTTATAAAAAAAACGGTGAAAAAATGATGTTTTCTACTTATTAATACCAACTATCTTTAATTTTAATGTTATTGACTTTATAAAAAATAAAGCTATAATATTACTTTAATAAATTCTTTAAGGAAAAAATATTATGTTAAAAACTAAAAAAAATTTAATGTTATTAACATTATTATTTATTTCTGGTTTTCATAAGAAACATATTAAGAAAAACAAAAAATTCCTTCAATGATCGGAAACTAGGGAATTTTATTAAGGAATAATATTCTTTTAACACTAAAATCTTATACAAACTGGTAAGATACTATAATAGGAGTAGTTGCAGGAGTTTTTGATTATATAATTGAAGAGGTTAGTGAAAAACATAAATGAAAAATATAGTAATAAGTTTAGTAGTTATATTTGGAATAATTTTATCTGTAATTTTATTTAAAAAAACATCATTATTTGTAGGTTATTGTTTAATTATTATTATAGGAGTTTGTATTCCAATAATTCAAAAAATATTAAAAAATTTCATAAAATAAGGGCTAGATTAATCTAGTTCAATTTTTTATAGAGTATTTTATAATTATATAAAAATGAAAATTAGGAGTGAAAAATGGTAATAGTTGTATTTTTTTTTATAATTATTTATGCTTTAGTATTTGGATTTATATTACAATTTTATTTTGGTAAGTTATTTATAAAATGGGGAGATTTTGTTTTTTTATTTATACTATCTTATAGAACTATTTATAAAATTTTACCTATTCAATATTTATCAAATATTGGTTTTTATTTAATATTATTAACTTTAAATATAAGTATTCTAGTAATATATTATAAATGTTTAAAATTGTTGCATAATAAAATTATGTTACTTTCTACATTATTTAATTATTTAGTATCATTAGTTTTAGTTAGATGTACACTTGGACTAGCGATGTCAAATTTATCATTTTTTGGGTATGGAATGAATTTAGAAAAATATTCAGTTTTTAAAAATATTTTATTAACACCAGTACCGTTAGTAACATTTCCTATAATTAATGAAATTATAACAATTATAATAACACTTGTAGGAGCATTCTTCATAGCTATGATCAGATTAGAAGAATTTGAAGATTATAATAATATATGAAGAGTCAATTGAAAAAAGAGAGCTGAGTAAAGATTTAAGATAAAATAAAAAAGAAGTAAAAAATCTGAAAATAGAATTTTAGATATGGTGAATTTGTTTTAGATGAATTTAAACAAATAAATTTTGATGAAGAATATGGTATTATACCTACGATAATTATATTTTTTTATAGAAATTAATGAATGATATAACCCTTTTCACTTGACTTTTTCTGGGGGGGGGGGTTATATTATTTAACAAAAAAGGAGAGATTTAGTATGGAAGAAAAAAGATACAGCAAATTAGGTTATATTTTAGCTGGATTTTTTTAGGTTTATTTGGAATTCATAGCTTTATAGCTGGAAAACCATTACAAGGGATATTGTTTATTATTTTTACAATATTAGGTTCTTTATTATCAGTAATTGGAATAGGATTTTTAATTTTTAGTATAGAAGGATTAATTGTTTTAATTCAAATTATAATGGCAGCATGCAAAAAATCAGATCAATATGGAACAATAAGATAAATCTTTTATTTGATTTTTTGTTAAATTTTAAATTGCTAATAGAAGTATTTTAGTTATTTTTTTATTAAAAATACTGATAATATAGAAAAAGTCCAGAAATACTGGACTTTTATCATTTTGTTTGATTTTATTATTTTTTATTTTCTAATTTCTTTAAGACTTGAAAATTTATTTGGTATATTACAAAATCCTTATAAAGTACAGCTTTTCATTAAATTTTGTAAAATAATGCAGTTTATTAGGTAATTTTAAAAAATATTATCATATTTTAATATTATAAATTTGTTGTAGATATTAAATATTTTTGGTTGTATGCTGTTACCAATTTGTTAGAATTGCATTTAAAACAAACAAGAAATTTTAAATCATGTATAATAATATTTTTATAACTAACAAAAAAGGACAGTTGCAGCTGCCCTTTTTTGCTTATAATTTTAATATGAAATTATTGGAAATGCTAATAAAAGCAGAATTAAAATTATGATAATTATCCATTTGAATGACATAATTACACCCCCCTTTCAGGAATGGACTCTTGTATTATACCACAAAATAAAAAAAGGAGAGACTGCAATCTCTCTTTTAATATGTCATTTATGTCATTCAAATTTTTTTATGTTTAACAAGATATTCTTGTGCTTTTATTATATACTTATTTTTAAAAATAAGCAATACTTTTTTTAAATTTTCAGATTAAATAATAAGTAAAATATTTTTTTGTAGAAATAAAAAATATATAAAAAGTAGAAAGAAATTTATAACTTATGAAGAAATTAGAGAAATTATTACTAGAATATAAAAAACTAAAAGGAAGTAAATTTGTTGCAATAAGTAGAAAGTAAAGAACACATCATTTAATAACATTAGGAACTTTATTTGAGTTTGCTGCAATACAAGAGGAAAACACAGATTTACTTTTGGGGATTATTTTAGGTTTTTATGATTTAAATGAGGATGAAAAAGAGAAACTGAAATTAAAAACAACAATATTTAAAAATAAGAGAAAGGAGATGTTATTTAATGAATAGAAGTTTTGAAAATGCAGATTTAGAAGAGAAAGGAGAAATATTTTCAACAATTTTTAATAAAAATAAAGAAGAATTTAGTTTAGAAAAAGAGTTGCTAATATTAAATGTTGCAGTTGAAAGATTAACTAAAATTAGAGAAGCTATTTCTAAAAATAACAAGATTGAAATTTCAGGAGAAAATGAAAATTCTATATTCTTAAAAGAAGTTATTCAAAAAATGGATGAATTAATTGAAAAATTAGAAAGAAGAATTGAAATAGAATTAGCATATGAAAAAAATCAGGAATTAAATAAAAATTTTGATGGAGACGGTTTACCAAACAGAGAAGAGCTTATACTTGGGACAAATCCGTATAGTTATGACACTGATATGGATGGAATAATAGATTCAAAAGATAAAAAACCTAATATTAAAGATGAGAATGAAAAGGGGAGATAGCCACATTATATAGAGTGAATGAAAGAACAAGGACAATTTGGATATATTTAGTCTTGAATTATATAATAAACGGTTGTATTTCTAATTTTAGAAATGAGCTAATGGGTCGTGCATACCTATCCCTGTGTCCAACTGAGGGGTCAGAAATATCAGATGGCTAGCGAAAAATGCATTACCGTTTTTTATCCTTTCGGTAGACTTTAATGCTAGTGGGTACAGTATTGTACAAAAAGCAGTAAAAGGGTTTATACATTATAAAAATTAGTATTTATTTGGGAGTTGTTGCAAAGTGAGTCCCCAAAATGAAGCAAAAATTTAAGCTTCCTTTTTTTTACAAAAAAAGGCACAAAATCCCAACAAAACCTAGTGAAATCAAGGCTTTTATGGTATAATGTACCCATGAAAAACGTATCTCATTTTAAACTAAATTTTGAAATAATTCAACCTAAACTTTCCAATTTTGATACGTTTTGAAATCCCTAACAATGATCCTGTAGTGCAACTTAAAAATATTTTGGAGGCGTTAGATTTAAGTTCTTTAAATAATGTATTTCACTACAAAACTAAAGTTCATCCTGTTAAGCTTCTCTCTGTTATCATCTATGCTTTTTCTAATAAAATTACTTCTACTAGAGAAATTGAAAGACTTTGTAAAGAAAATATTAAATATATGTATTTTCTTGATGACTGTAAAGCTCCAGACCATACAACAAAAAATGCAGTAATATTATAGAAGATATTTTCATTAAGTTTACTAATGAATTAATTAGAAGAAATGGTATATCAACAAATACTATCTACATTGATGGAACTAAAATAGAAACATATGCTAATAGATATAGTTTTGTTTGGAAGAAAGCAGTAATTAAAAATTATACTAAATTAAGTAATAAAATTAATAATTTAATAAGTTATACAAACAGTTATTACTCAAAAAATTTTAAATCACTTAATGGAATATTATCTTTTTTATCAAGTAAAAATATTAAACAAGTTTTTGGAAAAGGACATAAAAAAACAATAGAACAAAAAATATTAGAAAAGTCAAAACAGTTCATAGAAAAGAGTATAGAATATGATAAATATTTAAAAACATGTGGAGAAAGAAACAGTTATTCTAAAACAGATAAAGATGCAACCTTTATGAGAAATGGTCAATTAAAACCTGGGTATAATTTACAAATAGGAGTAAGTAGTGAGATAATAGTTGGTTGTAAAGTATTTAGTAATCCAACAGATGTTAAAACACTAATACCCTTTTTAAAACATTTAAAATCAAATAATGTTAAATTAAATAATATAGTAGCAGATTCAGGTTATGAGAGTTTTGAAAATTATGAATATATTGATAATAATAATATGGTGTCATATATAAAGCCTGTATTGTATGAAAAGAGTAAGAGTAAAAAATTTAAAAATGATTTAAATAGAACTGAAAATTTAATATATTATAGTTTTAATAATACTCTTAAAAGAAAAGATGGTATAGAATTAATATATGTAAAGGATTCAAAAAGAAAGAATCAGGTAGAGGGAGCATTTGGAATAATAAAGGAGAGTTTAAAGTTAAGAAGGTTAAAAGTTAGAGGAAAAGAGAATGTAGAAAGAGAAATATATTTTCTATTAATGGGCTATAATTTAAAAATACATATGCAAAAGATAAATAGGAATAGATATGGGATAATACTGCATAAATTAAAAGAAGAAGCGTAAGAAATGATGTATGCTCTAGTTTTTTTGTGCAAAAAATATTATTAAAAGAAGAAACTCGCAATCCAATAGTATGATTACGAGTTTTTTTGATGAGGTAAAGCATTTTAACATAAAAAAATTCACTTGAATTTTTTATGTTTGCAACAGCTCCTTATTTTTTTCTTAGAAGAGTTTTAAAGTGCTGTTTTATGGTGCTTTTTACCAGTCTATATAATGTATAGAGTGGTAGGTGGATAAGCTATGTTTTGGACAATTTGGACAGCATATTTTTTACTAGTAATATTTTTAATCGATGACGTCGCCATTATAGGAAGTGTAATATATTCCATAAAATATGGAGTAGATATAGGAAAGCCGTTGTTATGTATGATTCCAGTATACATATTTATTATCATAAAAAAAATAGTTATATCAAACTTAAAAAAAAGAAAAAAGAAAAAAGCAGAAAAAAAAGTAGAAAAAGAGCATAAAGAATGGCTAGAAACAAGATATAAAGATAATGATTATTGGTAGAAAATAAATTAGAATATATTTTTTGAAAAGCAGTTTTAAAGTACTATAAAACAGTATTTTAAACAATTATACATTTGGAATGTATTTGTTACCATTATGTTGCCAGTGTGTTACCATTAAGTTACCAATAGAAGTATATTAGCTATTTTTTTAACTAAAAATACTGATAATTTTAAAATATTAGTATATAGAAAAAGTCCAGAAATACTGGACTTTTATCATTTTGTTTAATTTTATTATTTTTTATTTTCTAATTTCCTTAATACGAGCTGCTTTTCCTGATAATTCTCTTAAGTAGTAAAGTTTAGATCTTCTTACTTTACCAATTCTCTTAACTTCAATTTTGTCAATTAAAGGAGAATTCATAGGAATTATTCTTTCAACTCCTATACCAGAAGAAACTTTTCTTACAGTGAAATTTCTAGCTATTGTAGCTCCAGAGATTCTTATTACAATACCTTCAAAAACTTGGATTCTTTCTTTGTTTCCTTCTTTTACTTTGTAGTGAACAGCAATAGTATCTCCAGCTTTAAATTGAGGTATTTCTGTTTTAAAATAATCTTTTTCAACTATTTCAATTAACTTCTCTTTCAAAAATATACACTCCCTTCATTATAAAGTGTTCATATCATATATAATGCAGCGGACCACTTCGGTATTACGAATAATATTAACATATTTGAAATCATAAAGTCAATGGTTTATATAAAATTTGATTAAGATAGTTTATTATGATATAATTATAATGATTTACATGATATGAAAGTAGGGAGTATGAATAGAAATAGCAAGAGAAAGAGAATAGCTAAAATTATAAAAATATTAATAGTTGTTATTTTGATTTTTTTTATAAAAAAGCCGATTTCTAATGGATTTACATTTTTGAAAAATCAAGTTGTAAAATTAAATTATAAAATGGTTGATTATAAATCAAATATATATGACAAGACAATAAAATTTAGAGATAAGATTTTACTTATTTCTTCACTTGATAAATATATTGATGATAATAAAAAATTAGTTGAAACCATTAATAAACAAAAATTAGAACTTTCAAAACTTGAAAATCTAAAAATTGAAAATGAAAATTTTAGAAGAACGTTAGATTTAAAAGAAAAGGAAAATTATAATACAATAACAGCGGAAATAAAATTAGTTGAAACGCTAAATGATGATGTTATATACTTATCAAAAGGTAGCAAAGATGGAATAAAACTAAATCAGGCTGTAATGTATTTAGGGAACTTTATAGGGGTAATTTCTAATGTAAGCGAAGAGTACTCAGAAGTTAAGCTTATTACGAATGCACAATCAAAAATTAGTGTTATATTAAATGATAAAGATGTGGCAATTATAAGGGGAAATGGAAATGGAACATTTTCTGTAAGAAATTATAATAATGATATAGATAATAATGAAGCCCTTATATTTGATATTAAAACATCAGGGATTAGTGACATTTTACCTGCAAATTTAAATATAGGAAGTTTTAAAGTAATAGATAAAGGTTATTTTTCAAGAACAAAGGAATTAGTTTTTAGACCTACATATAATGTGAATAAAATAAAAGTAGTATTACTTATTAAAAAGGAAGAGATATAAAATGAAAACAAAAATTATACTTGCAATGCTTCTTTTTCAAATTAATGTATTTTCAATAGGATTTGTGAATAAAAATTTTAATGCTGTTATAACGGAAACAACTAAAAATAAAGTTAAAGAATATAAAATAAAATATACACAGGATAAAATAACATTGGAAGTATTAAAGCCTGATTTAAATAAAGGTGAAATTTATACTTACTTTGGAAATAAAAAATACATATATTATAAATTACTTGATCAAACAGTGGAACAAACATTAACAAGTGTAGATTCGGATATAATATTTATATTGAAAGAAATAAGAAGTATAAAAGAAAATAAAAATGTAGTAATAAATAATAAACAATTTTTTGTATCTGATAACAATGTTCAAAAAATAGTTGGTAAAGGTTATGAAGTTGAATTTAAATATAATAAAGATAAAATGCCTGAAAAAATAACAGTTAAAAGTGATAATGGAAATACTGAATTTGTATGGAAATATTAGAAGATGAAGCAATAATATTAAAAAAAATTAATGTAAATGAATCAAATGTTGTAATTACTATGCTTACAAAAAATCATGGTAAGATAAACGCAATAATTTATGGAGTTAGAGCATCAAATAAAAGAGAAAAAATGAGTTTAAATCCAATAAGCAATGTAAATATAACATTACAACATAGAAATAATGATTATGTAATAAAAGATTATTCAATGAAAAATTTAAATAAAAATATATATAAAACTATAGAAAAGCTAGAAATTTCTTTATATGCCATCTATGTTATAAATAAAATAACAGAATATAATATAGTTGAAAGTGGAATATATATTAAATTAATTGAAATATTAAATTATGTTAATGATTTGGATACCAAAGAAATAAAAAAAGAAAATTTTGTTTCATATATTTTAGTTATATTTTTAAGAAGAATGATGATAGAGCTTGGTATTTTTGATAAAAAAATATTAGAATCAAAAAAATTAAAAGATTTTAATAATGAATATATACAAAATAAAGATATACAAGTAATTAATTTTTATCCGTTATTAAGAAAATATGAAAAATATATTAATGATTACTTGGATATTGATATAAATTATAATCAAATTGTAATGGGAGAGTTGTAGTATGAAAAAAGTTGCATCTTATTTAAAATTAAACGCTGTAGAACTAAATTTAGAGTCTATCGATAAAAAAGGAGTATTAAAAGAATTATTTGGTAAATTAAGTTCTGCGGAAGAAATAATTGATGAAGAATTATGTTTTAAAGATTTAATGGATAGAGAAAAATTAGGAAGCACAGGAATAGGAAAAGGAGTTGCTGTTCCACATGCTAAAACAAAAGGTGTAAAAGAATTAATAATGACTTTAGGAATATCAAAAAATCCTATATCTTATGATTCAATTGATAATGAAGATGTAAATATATTTTTTATGTTTTTATCTCCTGTTGAATTATCTCAAGAGTATTTAATAATACTTGCAAGAATATCAAGATTTATAAGAGACGATGTATTTAGAAAACAATTACTTAATGCTAAGACTTCTAATGAAATATTTGAAATATTGGAAGCAAAGGAAATACAATAATGAAATGTGTTTTTTGTAAAAATGATGATACAGCAGTTTTAGATTCACGATTAGCAGAAAATAATATTGTTAAAAGAAGAAGAATATGTAAAGAATGCGGAAAAAGATTTACAACTTTTGAAAGAGTTGAATTGCCGCCAATAACTGTTATAAAAAAAGATGATAGCAGAGTACCTTTTGATAGAGAAAAAATATTCAAAGGTATTGAAAGATCACTTGTAAAAAGACAATACAATCCGGATATTATAATAACAATTATTGATAATATTGAAAACGAAATAAGAGAAGTTCATAATCGAACGATAACAACTACAAAAATAGGTGAAATGATTTTAAAGGAATTACTTAATATAGACGAAGTTGCTTATGTTCGTTTCGCTTCGGTTTATAATGAATTTGAAAATTTAGATAGTTTTATTGAAATAATAAATCATATTAAAAATAATAAATAGTAGAAGGATGATATGAAAACAAAAATTAAAAGTTTAATTATTTTTCTTTTTGGTATTTTAATGTTTTTTGTTTTTATTGTACCCATTTTTTCTAAACAAAAACAAATAATAGAAGAAAAGAAAAAACATAAAGAATTACAACAACTAGTAGAAAATGAGAAAATAAAAAAGAAAAAATTAGAAGAAGAAATAGAACAAAGCAATAAAAATGAAAATGTAGAGAAAATAGCAAGAGAAGAATTAAATATGAAAAAAGAAGGAGAAAGAATTTATAAAGTAATTGACGAGGAAAATAAGGAGGAAAAGTAATTGAATTTAGAAGACTTTTTAGAAAAAATAAAAAAATGTGATGTTGATATGTCCAAATCATATAAATTTAGACTTTCAAATTCATATTTTATAAAATCCATTATTTTTATTATATCAATAATAATTCTTTCAACGTATAATATTTATTCATATTGGAGCAAAAAAAATATTTTAGCATTAACTTTATTTGGGATCATTACAATATACATATGTTACTATATTTTCGAATTGTTTAGTTATAATATCAGTATAAAAGATAATAAGTTAATTGTAAAAAAAAATTTAAAGATAAATTTAAAAGAAGTTAAAAGTTTAAAGATTTTGCCTTTTACTAAAGTTGGAGTTAAGGTATATCGTAATTGTCTTGAAATAATAACTAATGAAAATAAAAGATATATAATTAGTCTTGATATTTCAAATAAATATAATTTTGTTGCTTTGATTTCAAAAATTGCAGACATTGAAGTTACATTATAGGAGTGTTTTATGGTAAGTTTATTTATTGCATATAGACATATAAGAGAAAGAAAGTTTCAATCAATAGTTTCAATAATTGGGGTATCACTTGCTCTAATTGTTTTTTTTACATCACTTAGTATTTCAAACGGGTTAAAAAGAAATACAATAAATTCAATTTTAAGCTTAAATCCACACATTAGTGTAATGATTGATACTCAAAAAGAAGGTAAATATAAAGAAATAATTGATAAAATACAAAAAATTGATAAAGAAAATATAAAAGATGTAGTTAAAAGAGTTTCAATTCAAGGATTTGTCAAAGCTAAAAATAATGTAGTAGTACCTCTTATTACAGGTATTGAAGATGAAAAAATAAATTTAAATATTATAAAAACATCAAAACATCTTAGCAAAAATGAACCTTATGCAATAGTGGGTGAAAAATTTGCACAAAATAATGATGTAGATGTAGATAATTATATAAATGTAGTAACAGTAGATGGTAAAGAAATAAGATTAAAAATTAGTAAAATTTTTAAAACAGGATTTTTACCATATGATCAAAATTTTGTTATAATACCTGTAAATATAGGACAAATTTTACTTGAAAAAGGAGATGTAATTGAAACTCTTGAAGTTAAAGTTAAAGATCCTAGCGATATTAAAAGTATAAAGAAAATAATAAATAAAATAAATATGATAGATGAAAAAGTTTTTTCATATTCTTGGGCTGATGAAAATAAAAATCTTTTAAGTGCAATAGAATTTGAGGAGTTTATACTTGTAGTAATATTAAGTATGTTATTTATTATAGCAAGTTTTGGGGTTTCTGTAATATTAAATATGTCTGTAAGAGAAAAGACAACAGATATTGGAATTTTAAAAGCCTGTGGATATAAAGATAAAACTATACTTAAGATTTTTGTTTTAGAAGGTGTAATACTTGGTGTAACAGGTATGATTATATCTGCAATATTAACGCCAATTGTATTAAAAATATTAAGTCTTTTATCAAACAGTTATCTTACAAAAACTTATTATATTTCAAAATTACCAATAAGTATAAGTGTTAAGGAAGTAGTTTTAATATATACTGTGTCGCTTATAGTAATACTGCTTGCTTCAATATTACCTGCAAGAAAAGCTGCAAAAATGGATCCTACAAACGCTATAAGGTTTAATTCATAGGAGGAAAAATGCAAACATTATTAAGACTTGAAAATGTTACTAAAATATATAAGACAAATGTAGAAGAAATAAAAATACTTGATAATATAAACATGGCAATTGAAGAAGGAGATTTAGTTTCAATACAAGGTAAATCAGGAAGTGGGAAAACGACACTGCTTAATATTTTAGGACTTTTAGATAGTGATTTTCAAGGTAAAATATATATAAATGAAAAAATACCTGAAAATATCAATGAAGCAGAACTTAGAAGCGAAAATATAGGTTTTGTTTTTCAATTTCATTATTTACTTGCTGAATTTACAGCACTTGAAAATATAATGTTACCTGCACTTGAAAGAGGAAAATATACAAAAAAAGAAATTGAGCAAAAAGCAATGGAACTTTTAGATTTAGTTGGTTTAGAAAATAGAGCAAAACACTATCCAAATGAATTATCAGGTGGTGAAAAACAAAGAATTGCTATTGCAAGAGCATTAATTAATGATCCTCAAATAATACTTGCAGATGAACCTACAGGAAATCTTGATGAATATAACAGCAAAAAAATAAATGATTTATTCTTAAAAATAAATAAAGAAAAGAAACAAAGTATTATTATAGTTACTCATAGTAAAGAATTAGCAGATATAGCTAAAATTAAATATAAAGTTGAGAACTATAAATTAGTTAAATTTAATTGACAATCATATATTGTGGGGGGTATAATTTAGTATACAAGATGAAGGGGAGTGTTCTTATGAATATCATTATTAGTGGTCAACATTTAAAAATAACAGATCCTATTAGAGAGTATGCTGAGGAAAAATGTAAGAAGATAGGAAAATATCTTGAAAACATTACAGAGGTTCATGTAATGCTTACAGTTGAAAAAACAAAATCTGAAGGTCCAATTCATAAGGCAGATGCAACAATATATGCTACTGGAAAAAAAATTAGAATAGAAAGTGAAGATAAAGACTTATACGCTGCTATTGACGGTATGGCAGATAAAATGGAAAGACAAGTTAGAAAATATAAAGAAAAAATGAAAGAGAAAAAATAAATAAAAGTGCCCAATACTAATGTGTTGGGTATTTTTAGCTATTGACATATAAATATAATTATAATATAATAAATTGTAATGAATACAAATTTAAAACTAGAATAAAAAAGGAGAGTAAATATGGAAAAAAGATTAAATCAATTTTTAGCAGACTTAACAGTATTATCTAAAAAAGTACAAAATTATCATTGGAATATAAAGGGGCATGGTTTCTTTTCAATTCATGCTAAATTAGATGAAATATATGAGCAATTAAATGAAGAAATAGATGTTATTGCAGAAAGAATATTAGCTTTAGGTAATAGACCTTTATCTAGTCTTAAAGAATATTTAGAAATTGCAAATATAAAAGAAGCAACAAGTACTGAGATAGATATAGATAGTGCATTAAATTCATTAAAAGAAGATGTATCATATATTATATCAAGTGCAAAAGAAATAAAAGTATTAGCTGATGAAAAAAATGATTATGGAACATCATCAATAATAGATAATTTCATAGTGGAATATGAAAAATTAAATTGGATGCTAAGAGTAGCCAGATAAATAATAGCTGTAAAATAATGACATACTCGTTATTTTACAGCAATTTTATTAAACGAAAAAATGCTATAAATAAAAAATATTGACAAATACTAAAAAAAAGTGTAGAATCAGAAAGAATTGAATAATTTGTTGAAGAAGAAATATTGTTTTCTCACCTTTCCATAATTGAATGAGTTAGGTTATGTAGTATTTATTACAAGAATTTTTTTGTTCTTGTAATGTTTTTAAGCTATTTGAGAAACAAGATTTATATCTTGTTTTTTTATTAGTATTATTTAGGAGGTGTTCTGTATTAAAGGAACTAATAAATCTGATGGTGTAAGAGTAAATGAAAAAATCAGATGCAGAGAAATAAGAGTTATTGGAGAAGATGGGGAAAGTCTAGGTGTTATGACACCAAGTGAGGCTTTGGAAATGGCTAATGAACAAAATTTGGATTTGGTAGAAATATCACCAAATGCTGAACCACCAGTATGTAAAATAATGAATTACGGTAAATTTAGATATGAAAAAACTAAAAAAGATAAAGAAAATAAGAAAAAACAAAAGAATATCGTAATAAAAGAATTGAGAATAAAGCCACATATTGATGACCATGATATGCAAACAAAAGTAACTCAAATTAATAAATTTCTTGAAAAGGAATATAAAATTAAAGTAAGTTTAAGATTATCAGGTAGAGAAAAACAACATATAGACACAGCTATAAAAATCTTAGATGAAATGGCACAATTATTTGAAGAAAATGCTATTGTAGAGAAAAAGTATGGAAAAGAACAAATACAAAAATTCATATTAATATCACCTAAAAAATAAGGAGGAAAATTTATGCCTAAGATGAAAACACATAAAGGAGCAAAAAAGAGAATAAAAGTAACAGGAAGCGGAAAATTTGTTATAAGACACTCAGGGAAAAGCCATATATTAACTAAAAAATCTCATAAGAGAAAGAAACACTTAGGAGATGACTATGTAATTTCAGGTGGAGCAGCAGAAAAAGTTGCAAAATTATTGGTTACAAGTAAAGGAAGATAGGAGGAGATTAAAATATGTCAAGAGTAAAAACTGGAATAATAAGAAGAAAAAAACATAAGAAAATATTAAAAGAAGCAAAAGGATATAAAGGAACAAGAAAAACTAACTTTAAAAAAGCAAGTGAAGCTGTAAGAAGAGCTATGGCGTTCGCAACAGAACATAGAAAATTAAAGAAAAGAACAATGAGAGAGTTATGGATAATTAGAATTAATGCGGCAGCAAGATTAAATGGTATCTCATATTCTAAATTTATGAATGGATTAAAGAAATTAGAAATAGAGTTAGACAGAAAAGTATTAGCTGATTTAGCAGTAAATAACGCAACAGAATTTGCAAGCTTAGTTGAAAAAGTAAAAAGTCTATAATAAATATTAGATAGGGGGTTTTTAAAACCCCTTTTTATTAATTTAATCTATAATATTTGAAAGGTGTAATCATGGAAAAAAGTAATAAACACTATAATTTGGGAGCAATAGCATTTATACCATTATTAGTATTCCTATTTCTCTATATAGGTTCAGGCTTGTATTTTACTTATGCAGGTTATGAAAAAGCGTTTAGTTATTTTCCAAGACAAGTTGCATTAATGTTTGGAATTGTAACAGCAATGTTGTTAAACCCAAAAGTAAAATTAAATGAAAAAATAAATGTATTTAGTGAAAATGCAGGAAATAAAGGTGTAATACTAATAGGTATAATATATTTATTAGTCGGTGGA
Source organism: Caviibacter abscessus (assembly GCF_001517835.1). NCBI lineage: Bacteria > Fusobacteriati > Fusobacteriota > Fusobacteriia > Fusobacteriales > Leptotrichiaceae > Caviibacter > Caviibacter abscessus. The sequence goes on along the minus strand of NZ_LOQG01000002.1, from coordinate 13,944 downwards.
TTTCAAGGTGGAGCAAAAGCAATTGGTGGTGTAGATTCAGTAGTAAATTTAGGGTTAGCATTTATACCATCACAATTTTTAATACCTGGTGTATTTATAATAAGTTGTTTAATATCAACAGCAATAGGCACATCAATGGGAACGATAGCAGCAGTTGCCCCGATAGCAATAGGAGTTGCAGAATCTGCAAATATAAATGTTGCTATAGCTTGTTCTGCTGTAATAGGTGGAGCGTATTTTGGAGATAATCTGTCTATAATATCAGATACAACTATTTCAGCAACACAAGGTGTTGGTGCAGAAATGAAAGATAAATTTAAAATGAATTTTTTAATTGCATTACCTGCTGCAATACTGGCACTTTTCCTATACTATATCATTGGGTCAAAAGGAGAAATAGTAAATGCAGGAACTTACAGTATAATAAAAACAATACCTTATATAATTGTATTAGTTACAGCTATTATTGGATATAATGTATCCGCAGTATTATTTATAGGTATAATCTTTACAGGTATTATAGGATTTGCAACAAGAAGTATAAGTTTTTTTGACTGGTTAAAAGCAGTAGGTAACGGGATGGAATCCGTGATGGGTATTACAGTAGTTGCAATACTAATTTCTGGATTAATAGGTTTAATAAAATTTTATGGTGGAACACAGTGGCTAATTGAATCTATAACTAGTAAAATAAAAAATAGAAAAGGTGCTGAATACGGAATAGGATTTTTATCAGGATTACTTTCAATAGCATTAGTTAATAATACAATAGCCATAATAATATCAGCTCCTCTAGCAAAAGAAATTGGAGAAAAATATAATATATCAAAGAGAAGATTAGCAAGTTTATTAGATATATTTGCTTGTGCATTTTTAGCTCTTTGTCCATATGATGGAGGTATGCTAATAGTAACAGGACTTGCAAATGTGTCACCCATAGAGGTATTAAAATATTCTTTTTATATTTTTTCTTTAATATTTTTTACAATATTAACTATACAATTTTGCAAAAAAGAAAGAGGATAAAATGTTTAAAGATGTAAAGTATGAAATATTACAAAAAGGTTTAGATTTTGAATTTAAGTCTATAAGTTATGATTCAAGAGAGATAACAAGTGGAGATATATTTGTTGCCATGCATGGAACAAATGTAAATGGAAATGATTATATATCAAAAGCTATTGAAAATGGTGCAGTTGCAGTAATAACTGATGATAAAACTATAAATATTACAAAATATGAAAATATATCATTTTATTATGTAGAAAATTTAAGACATAATCTTGGTATTATAGCATCAAATTTATATGATTTTCCGCAAAATAAGTTAAAAGTTATTGGTGTTACAGGTACTAATGGAAAAACTACAAGTACATACATATTAGAAAGTGTGTTGGAAAATTCATCTAGAGTAGGAACAACTGGTTATAGAATATTAAATGAGAATTTTAATGCTAAAAATACAACTCCAGAATCTCTTGATTTAATAAAACTTATGGACAAAAGTGTAAAATTAGGTGTTGAGTATTTCTTTATGGAAGTTAGTTCACATTCACTTTCTATGGGAAGAGTAGATATGTTAAATTTTGATAGTGCAATTTTTACAAATCTAACTCAAGATCATTTAGATTATCATAAAACAATAGAAGATTATTTTAATGCTAAATGTAAAATAATAGACTTACTAAAACCAAATGCAAAACTTTGTGTAAATATTGATGATAAATATGTAAAAACTTTAAATGGCATAAGTATAAGCACAAAAGATAAAATGGCTGATATTTATGGTGAAATATTAGAGTATACTAATAATGGAATGAAAATTAGAATTACATCAAAATATGGAATAAAGGAAATAGTAACAAAACTTGTTGGGGAATACAATTTACATAATATTTTAGGTGTAGTTGCTTCTCTTACAAGTATAGGTATTGATTTTTCGTATATACTTGATAAAATTTCTAAAATGGAGTCAGTAGTAGGTAGATTTGAATTAATTGAAAATGACAAAAATGCAAGAATAGTTATAGATTATGCACATACACCTGATGGATTAATTAATGTATTAAGTACACTAAAAAAGATTACTCAAAATAGACTTATTACGGTTTTTGGTGCAGGTGGAGATAGAGATAGAACAAAAAGACCTTTAATGGCAAAAGCAGCGGCAAAATATTCGGATTATATAATATTAACATCTGACAATCCAAGAACAGAAGATCCAAAGCAAATTTTAGCAGATGTTGAAAAAGGTCTTACAGATATTAATTATACTAATTATATAATAATAGAAAATAGATCAAGTGCAATAAATCATGCAGTGAATATGATTTTACCAAATGACAGTGTAATTATTGCAGGAAAAGGACATGAAACTTATCAAATTATAGGTAAAGAAATACTACATTTTTCTGATAAAGAGGAAGTTAAAAAGAGTTTGAAATAAGGATATTTATGTGTTAATATTTAATAAAAAATAAGAGGTGGTATTGAATTGAAAAAATTTTTTTTATATTTAATTATGTCTATTTTATTACTTACAAGTTGCGGTTCAAGTACAACTAATGAAAATGAACTTAATATTTATACTTGGATATATTTTATTCCTGATGATGTTGTTGAAAAATTTGAAAAAGAAACAGGAATAAAAGTAAACATTACTTACTACGACAATAATGATACGATGATGGCTAAACTTTTAACTGGTACAGATCAATATGATATTGTATCTCCTTCAACTGATTATGTTGATGTAATGATAAAAAATAATATGTTATTAAAGCTTGATAAAACAAAGCTAAAAAATACATTTGAAAATCTAGATGCGGATAGACTAAAATTATATGAATTTTCAAAAATATATGATAATGGACTTAATTATTCTATTCCATATGGATATTTTGCAACAGGTGTAAATGTAAATACTTCAATTTTAGGTAAGGATTTTCCAAGGGATTTAAGTCTTTTTGAAAATGAAAAATATAAATCAGGAATGACTATGTTAGATGATGGACGTGAAACATTAGGATTAGCCTTACAATATCTAGGATTTGAATCAAATACAAGTAATGATAAAGAATTAGAAGCTGCAAAGCAATTAATTATTAAATTTAAGAAAAATTTAGCAAAATTTGATAGCACAACTTTTGGTAAAGGACTTGCATCCGGAGAATTTGTAGTATCGCATGGATACCCTGATGTATTTTATGAAACAAGTGAAGAGGAACAAAAAAACTTTACATATTTCTTGCCAAAAGGAGCTATGATGTATATTGATAATATGTCAATACCTTCAAATGCAAAACATGTTGAAAATGCATATAAATTTTTAGAATTTTTATATAAACCTGAAAATTATGTTAAAGTATTTGAACAATTCAGACAAATACCAGTAATTAAAGGTGTTGAAAAGTTAACTACTGTTAAATCAATAGTTACCGTTGAAGAAATATTAAAAAATGCAAAATTACCGGTAGGACTTGATGAAGCAACAAGGGAAAAACAAAATAAAGTATGGGATGAAATAAAACTAGCTAAATAATAAAATGGGAGTTTTAAAACACTCCCATTTTTAATAGATTAAATATTTTTTAAATTTATTGCTCCATAAGATCTTATATTTACCTTATATACATCGCCATTTACATATTTTAAAATATATTTGATGTAAGAATTTGAATCTTCTTTTGGAAGAATTGTCATTATAACTCCTGCGAAACCTCCACCATGAACCCGACAAGTACCTTTTATATTGTATTTTTCAATATAATCTTGTGTAAGTGCTAAAATTATGGGTATAGGTTGTTCTTGTGATTTAGTTGGAACATAACAATTTTGAAGATATTTGTATGATGACAAGCCTGAATTTTGAATAATTTTTAAAAATTGTGAATAATTTTTTTCATTTAAGGCTAAAATCAAATTATCAACTCTTTCATTTTCATCAAAAAAGTGCATTGCACGAAGTATAGCTCGATCTCCACATTTTTTTCTAAGTACATTTATATTTTCTAATAAGAATTGTTTGTTAATATTTCTAAGTTCTGTATTTGCAATACTTATCATTTCATTAGGTATAGCTGAATACTCTTCTGATAAATCAGCATGAGTACCACCTGTTGGAACAATAATTATATCATATTTATGTTCAATATCACTTGAACTTAATTTTGTTATTTTTGGATTTTTAATATCCTCAAAATCTATTGAAACAAGCCCACCATTAGCACATGCAATTTGATCAAGTAATCCTGATTTTTTATTCCAATTTGTATTTTCTGAATATTGTCCTGCTTTTGCAAGAGTTACTATATCAAGTTTGTCGTTATTATAAAATGAATTTATTATAGTACCTATAAGCATTTCAAATGATGCAGAAGAACTTACTCCGGCAGAAGAAATAACAGTTGAAGTTATACAAGCATTAAATCCTCCAATATTTCCTGATTTTTTTAAAGCATTTAACATTCCTTTTACTAAAATACAAGACCAAGAATTATTTTTTTCAACATCTAAATTATTTAAATCTATTACATAATTTTCATTATATTCCAGACTTTTTATTCTTATTTTATTATCGTTATTTTTACAAGCTATTGCTATTGTATCAAGATTTATACTTGCACAAACAACTTTACCATGATTATGATCTGTGTGGTTTCCGATAATTTCGGTTCTTCCTGAAGATGAAAATAATTCATAATCATCTGTATTTCCAAATTGCTTTTTGTATTCATATAATAAATTTTCATATCTTTTTATACAATTATTTTCATTTTTATATAATTTTAAAATTTTATCAATATATTTCATATGTTAAAACTCCTTTTAATTTATATCTTTATTTTACCTAAAAAAAACTAAAATCATTAGAATATATTTATAAAAATTTATTTTTTTATAAACTAAAAAGCATAATTAAATAAGAAACATAATTATTTAGTTGTTTTATATAATTAACTTTTAATATATTTGATTTATATTTTCAATATTGATACAATCTACATATATGAAATAAAGGGTGATAGTATGGAAGCGTTATACGATGAAGTTATGCCATATGAAAGTGGTTATTTAAAAGTAAGTGATATACACGAAATATATTATGAGCAATGCGGTAATCCTAATGGTTTACCTATAGTTTATGTACATGGTGGTCCTGGTGGAGGAAGTGGAGAACTTGCAAGAAAATTTTTTGATAAAAATAAGTATAGAATAATAATATTTGATCAAAGAGGCTGTGGAAGATCAAAACCTTTTGTGGAATTAAGAGAAAATACAACATTTGATTTAGTATCAGATATGGAGACACTAAGAAAAAAATTAAATATAGATAAATGGATATTATTTGGAGGAAGTTGGGGAACGGCATTAAGCCTTGTATATGCAATAAATTATCCAGAATTTGTTAGCGGAATGATATTAAGAGGTATATTTTTAGCAAGACAAGAAGACGTTGATTGGCTTTATTGCGGTGGAGCCGCACAATTTTTCCCTGAAGCATTTGATAAATATATTTCAGTATTATCAGATAGTGAAAGAAAAGATATTATTGGAAGCTATATGAAATACTTGGGTTCAAGTGATATGAATATAGTTGCAAAATATGCAAAATATTGGAATGATTGGGAAAGTAGTTGTGTGTCTCTTTATCCAAGAGAACTTGCAAAAGAAGTTACAGATTATGATATAGCTATTGCAAGAATGGAATGTCACTATTTTTTTAATAAAAGTTTTTTACCTGAAGATAACTATATATTAAATAACGTGGATAGAATAAAAGATATACGAACTTACATATGTCATGGAAGATATGATGTGGATTGCAGACCAAGCGGAGCATATGAATTATATAAAAATATGAATAATTGTGAATTGGTTTTTGTTGATGCTTGTGGTCATTCATCAATGGAGCCGCTAATGGCTGCACAATTAATTGAATTTACAGATAAGTGGTGATTAATATGAAAACTATAAGTGAAAAACTTTCATTTTTAAAAAATGCAGTAGAAAAAAGAATTATACTTCAAAAAGAGAGTAAAGGTATAGAAGAAGTTGATTTATTAATTGAAATGACAAGAGTAACAGAAGAAGTTTACGGAAGTACAAGCAATCAAGCAATTAATATGTTAAATGAATTGGGTGGGGCTGCAAAATATATAGGTAAATATGATTTAGCAGTAGAAAGTATAAAAAGAGCAAAAGATATTATAGAAGAAAAATTTTCAAAAGACTGTGTTCCATATGCAACAACATGTCTTAATTTAGCAGAAGTTTATAGATTTGCAAATGAACTTGATAAAATAGAAGACATGTATTTAGAAGTTATAAGGGTATATGATTCAAATAATATGCAAGAATCATATGAATATGCAGGTGTTTGTAATAATTTAGGACTTTTTTATCAAGATATTAAAAATAGTGATAAAGCTTTATCGTATCATTTAAAAAGTTATGAAATATTAAAAGATAAAAAAGAAAGCAAAATTGCTTTTGCAACAACTTTAAATAATATGGCAATAGCATATAGAATGTTAGGAGAATCTGAAAAATCCGATGATTTAATAAAGCAATGTTTTGAAATATATGAAAAAGAAGTAGGTAAAAACCATTCAATGTATTCAGCAGCGTTAAATAATCTAGCAATTGCAATGTATTATAAAGGGGAATTTGAAAAGTCACTAGAACTTTTTAATAATAGTTTAGAAATTTGTAAAAATTCCTTTGGGACAGATAGTATGAGTTATAAAAATTTAGAACAAAATATTAACTTAGTAAAAGAAACTATGGAAATGGGTAAACACGAATGACTGGTTTAGAGTTATCAAAAAAATACTTTGAAGAAGTACTTTATAAAAAAATAAAAGAAAATTTTGATATACCAATATCTGCGGGATTAATTGGTTATGGATCTGAATGTTATGGATTTGATGATTTAATTTCAAGAGATCATGATTTTTATCCTATGCCTTGTATTTGGATAAAGGAACAAGATTATGTATCAAATAAAGAGAAAATAGAAAAATTTATGGAAACTTTAGATGATACATATATGGGATTTAAGATTATAAATAAAAGTGAATGGGGAGAAAATAGAAGAGGATTTTTAAATATAAATGACTATATTTACAGCTTTTTAGGTAGTTTAACTGGTCCTGAAAATGATATGAATTTTAGAAGGATACCTCAATATTTATTATCTTCATTTACAAATGGCGAAATATTTGTTGATGAATTAGGAATAATAACTGAAATAAGAAATAAAGTGAAATATTATCCTGAAGATATAAGACTTAATATGATGGCAACTAGATGCATGCAAATACATAGAGAAGGATTATATAACTATACAAGATGTATAAGAAGAAATGAATATGTAGCTTCAACACAAGCTTTGGGATTATTTATAACAAGTGTAATTGAAATGTATTGTTTGATTAATAAAATATATTGTCCTTACTATAAATGGCAACATAAAATGTTAAAAAATATAGAACCTGAAATATATGATTTATTAAAAAAATTAGTATTACAAGAAACTACATATAATGCCAAAATAAATATTATTGATGAAATAAGTAATAAAATAATGGAAGATTTAAAACTAGCAAATTCAATAGATTTAATTGAATGTGCCATGATAATTCAAAATAAAATAAGAAATGATGAGATTAGAAGTTTAGGTTGCTGGAGTGATTAATTTATGGGGATAGTTAAAGAAATAGTTGAAATGGAGTGGGATTTATTCACAAACCTTAATAATACTGGTGGTCGTGCAAGTTGTCAGGACAATAAAGAAGAGTTTTTTATTAACCGTACCAGCCAATGGGAAAATTTAAGTGAAGATGTTCAAGATAGTTATTATAATGATTTATTAAATGCATCTGAATATTGTAGAAATTTAATGTTTGAAAAGTATGCATATATGATGAAAACAACTCATCCTGATGAATATGAAAAAATTAAAATGTACTTACCTAAAGAAGATATAATGAAATTAAGAGTTATTGAAAGAATAGAAAGTATAGTTTTGGAATGGGAGAAAGAAGTTGTAAATAAATATCCAAAATTTTCAAAGTTATGCAGACCTATTGAAAATAACTGTGAAAATCAATTAACAAATGCAAGAGTATATTTTATTGGAGAACATATGACTTATTCTTATACAACTAATTTATATTATTTTGAGTTTGTTAAAGATTTAAAATATAATCTTGTTGAAAAAATTTTTACAGATATAGTGAAGAAAAAGGGGTATGAAAGTATAGAAGATATAGAGAAAACCTTATAGTAATATATAGAATTAATATAAAGAAAACCTTGTAGTTAAAAGGTCAATTTTCCTTAAAAATTTTTATTTGTTTAGTAGAATTATGTTATCGCATGCTTAATAATTATAGATAAGGAGAAAAGATGAAAAAGAAAATATTTATTGTATTAACACTGACAACAAATTTACTTTTTGCAGTAAATGACAAAGAAATTAAGGCTAATGCTAATGTTGGTTTAGTTAGAGATTCGGCTGTAGTAGTAAAGGTGAAGTGGTTAATATATAAAGAGGCAACACTTGAAAGATATACAATGTCAGGAGAACTACAAGAAAAATTTTTAAAAAGTTTTTCATTAAAAGAAAATATTAAAATTAAATTAAGGGAAGGATCAAGCATATGTGCGACTTGTTATCGTATAAACTCTAATGAGGGATAAAACCTGTATTAGAATTAAAATTGATGGCTGAATTTATTCAGCCTACTTTGGCAGTGTCGAGGAAAGTGCTGAAACATCAGACTCTAAGAAATATTTAGTATTATGGATTTCAGGAGGTATTTGGCGAACTATACCAGAAAAGTTTAGAAAACAGGAAATTTAAAAACTTGATAGAATTGATTTTTATGAAAGAGAATATCAAACTCGCCTATCGAAACATGAAAAAGAATGATAGGAGTACCACACCGGGGGGGTGGTTGACGGAAAAATGATAGAGCATTTAGCAAAAATGACTGAAAAAGAAATCATTTAACTTGTCCGTAATAAACTGGGATTGTATACGCCGAAAGCTATCAGACGAGTGGAGATTGACAAAGGTAATGGAAAGAAAAGACCGCTTGGGATTGCTTCGATTTAAGACAGGCTGATACATCAATGTATTCTGAAAGTGTTAGAGTCTATATGCGAATCAAAATTTCATGATAGAAGCATGGAATCCATTCAAATAGAGGTGTGGAAAATGCACTTGAACAGGCAGAAAAACTGATATAGAACAACAAATTGCATATCGTGGTGGTGGGATGATAGGAATGCAGGATAAAAAGCTCATTAGTATTATTTCAGACATGTTTAAAGGAGAAATTTCAGGAATTGTTTTTACAGAGAAAGGCACAGCTCAAGGTTCGATTATCTCACCATTGTTATCGAATGTGGTGTTGAATGAACTTGACTGTTGGATTGACACTCAATGGGACTTATGCCTACAAGACGCGCCTATTAAAGAAGTAATAAAGGCAAATGGAACTGATTTAAAATCAAAGAAGTACATGGCTTTGCGGGACAGAATATTAAAAGAGCGTTTTATCGTAAAGGGATCTGATGATTTTAGAATCTTTTGCAGTAAACACAAAGACGCGGTTTTAATATTTGAAGCCACAAAACAACGGTTCAAAACAAAGTTAAGACTGGATATTAGTCCGGAAAAATAAAAAATTGTCAATCTAAAACACAATTATTCGAAATTTTTATGTTTTAGAATAAAAGTACATAGGAAAGGCAATGATACAAAATGTAAACCACCAGTCGATAAATATGTAGTAAAATCGTATATCTCAGAAAAGGCTTTGAATAAAATAAAAATAAACGAAAAAGAGAGGATCACAGCAATACAGAAAACGAATGGAAGCAGAGCTGGTGAGTATGTAATTCGAAATTATGATAGCTTTGTCATGGGAGTACAGAATTATTACAGCATGGTAAAGTATGTAAATCCAGATATGCAGACTTTAGCCTATGAAATCAAGACAAGCATAAAAAATCGGATTAAAGACAAGAGTGAAACGCAGAACTAGCGAAGCATTAACACCATATCTTTAAGAAAAATATGGAAAAAGTAAAGAACGGCTATTTATAAATAGTGTGCCTAGTATAAATAGGGTATGTGCAACATCGTGTTCTTCTCCACAAAAAGGCTATAGTAATTAAGTATACAACTGAGGGAAGAAAAGAAATGTACAAACAATTAGAAACTGCAGATATATAAAGGGTGCATGAATTTATGAGTAAAACCCTATCAGTAATGAGACTGTAGAATTTAATGGTAACTGCGTTTTGCTGTTCGTGGCACAAAGAGGAAAATGCGTAATTTGCAAGCAGACTTTAATTTTGGGAAATATGCGGTGTGTCTGTAAAATGCTAAAATCATGTGGTGGTGATGATAAATATAATAATCTGATTATTGTGCATAAATAGATGGAAAGACTGATAAAAAGTCTGGACAGAAAAGAAATCAAGTATATTCTAAATAAATACAAACTAGAAAGTAATCAAAGGCGGAAAGTAAATATCATAAGAAAAAATGCAGGATTAGAGGAAATAGACATAAAAGCACTTGATAAGGAACTATAATTTACGATGTTAAAAAGTAAAAAGTTGCTGATGACGGAACGCCGCATGAGGAGAAGCCCTCACGTCCGGTGTGAAGTAATTTATCAAAAGGACATATTGATACAAGTTTTAATATATTTGCTACAGTTAAGATTGAAAAAAATATTAAAATATGATTTATCAGTTTATACAGGACTTGATTTAGGGCTAGATGTATCGCTACATCATTGTATATCTAAAACAACTAATGGTATTAACTAGAAATACATTTATTATTGAAAAAAGAAAATTTGTACTTCCACATGCAATAGGATATTTTGGAGTGGATTATAAAAATTTTGAATTTAAAGTAGGAGCAGGTTATTCAAAATTTATTATACTTGGATTTGAATATAGATTTAAATTTTAAAGAAAAATTGAAATTTACACTTGCTTTTTTTATTATTTAGGTGTATAATAAAACAGTTAAATTATTATGAGGAGAAATAATGAAAAAAATATTATTTACGATATTAATTGCATTTTCACATTTACTTTTTGCATCAGCTAAATATACATCGTTGGGTGGAGATATTAGAAAAGATAAAGAAATTAAACTTGGAGCAAGTATAGGTCTGGTTAGAGATGGAGCTTTGTATAGCAGTAAACGTCAATCAAATGATACATATAAGGAAGCAACACTTGAAAGATATGCTATGTCAGGAGAATTACAAGCCAAGTTTTTAAAGAGCTTTTTAGTAAAAGAAAATGTTAAAATTAAAGTAGGGGCAGGAACAAGTATATATATACAGTATGATAAGCCATTACATACAGGATTTAAAAATAATAATAAGTATAATAATCACAAGGATATCAAAGAACCAGAACTTCCAAATTTGGGAAGTGGAGACTCGGCTAGTTTATTATATTACATAGATTTATTGAAACAATTAGAAGACGAAAAAAGGACATCAAACAGTATGTATTTTACAAATCTTGATGGTATGGTGAATTTAGCAAAAGCACATATTGATGCCAATTTTACAATATTTGGTACACTAGAAATTGAAAAAATGGTAAGTCAAGACTTTTCAGTTTATGCAGGAGCAGATTTAGGAGTAGACATAGCACTACATAAGTGTATTGCTATATCATCCAACACATCTTCTGTTGGTTATGAAGGAACATATAGAATTGAAAGAAGAAAGTATGTACTTCCGCATGCAAGAGGATATTTTGGGGTAGATTATAAAAATTTTGAATTTGAAATAGGTGCAGGATATCCTAAATTTATAACATTTGGTTTTGGATATAGATTCAAATTTTGATGTTATTGATATATTTCTATGCTTTTTTGCACATATGAATTGTAAATTCAAGTATAAGTATTTACCAAATTTGTCAGCTATTTTGTATTGGATACATTTTCTTGGTCTGTTATTTAGTTTTTCCAAATTTAGTTAGTTTTATATCTTCCACATTTACATAGGATAAATCCATCCCTTTGGGATAAAATTCTCGCAGTAAACCATTGGATTCTTCGTTTGTACCCTTCTGCCATGCACAATAAGGATTACAAAAATACGTTTTTCAGTACAAATGCCTTTCGATCTCTATATATCCAGCTGACTCTTTTCCGTGGCCAAAAGTTATTGTTTTTGTCACGATGTTTTCTGTTCGACTTTCTTTCCTCTAAAGTAAAAAAAATACTAGCTTTTTCTTTGGTGAGCTATTCTTCCAGACTCCACGGTGTACACTAAATGACCCAATTCTTTACGTTTAAATATTTAATTTGGACGTTTTTTTATTTTTCTACTGTCACATTAAACTTCCCTCTTTTTTCTTAGGTTTTATTAAACTTTCATTTTATTCGCAAATTCCCCCCCATCATAATCTTCGGTAACATAAACAGTAGATTGTTGAAGTAGAAGGGATAAAGTTTATTGCATCAGTTTGCCGATGTGCAATTTGTTCAGGAGACTAATGTTCTAAGAGTTTTGATTCCACATATTTTAATGTATTTCGTTTACTTAGGAGCATATGGCATCGATATTTATTGTTTTCAAGGATTGGGAAATACTTAGTAAACCATGCATGAGCATTCTTTGAAGTATACGAATAAAATGTTTGTTTGGTCACTTACATTTTAACATATAGTATTTTCTATGGGCTATTATTAGTGTTGTACTTGCTATGATAACGTACCTGTAAAAAAGGAAGCTTAAATTTTTGCTTCCTTTTGGGGATTCTCTATGCAACAGACCCTGTAAATATTATTTAACCATTAAATTATGAAGTTCAGCACCATTAGCATCTAAGTCATACATAGCTCCAGTAAGTCCATCAACTATATATCCCCAGAAACCTGGTAAAAATAAGTTACCAACAACAAAAGCTCCTACATTTACTTTTGGAGTGATTTTTATTGTTTGTTCATTTGTTTTAATAGTATAAGTAGCTCCATTGAAAGCTCCATCACCTTTTGCAAGTTTTGTTTCTAATACTCCAATACCTGTAGCAATAGGTAAATCATTTTTGTCATATATTGAAATTACTTTTTTGCTTGCAGAAGTAATCTTTATCTTTTGTTGGGTTCCTCTAACAATACTTGCACAACTTGTAAACATAAACATAATAGTAAAAATAATCAATAATTTTTTCAATTCAAACACGTCCTTTCGGTTTCTTATATAAATTTTTGTATATTTATAACAATTTTATCTTTTTTGGTTCTTCAAACTTCGCTGCCTACCAAAAATCTTCCATATTTTTTTAATGATAAAATAGAACCACTATCAATAATTTTAGATTTTTGTAAACATAATTCATAATTAAGTTTACAAAATCCTTGTTCAATATATAAAACAGATTCATTCCTTGACATATTTGTAATAGCACATATTAAATTATCTAATCTATTTGATGATATAGTTAAATAAAGAGATTCAAATTTAAATTCTAAATCTTTTTTATCTGAAATACTAATTAAACAATTATTTAAACCGATCTTTTTTAAATTTGACATTATAAACTCAACAATATCTTCAAGAACGTATACATAAGCAACATTATTTTTTACAAATATATCTCCAAGTAAATTTCTTTTAATATTAAGAGCCAGCTTTTTTAATAACTTCAGCTATTTTTTTAGCAGATTGATCTAACAATTTGTGGTCATAAGATTGAAGATGTATACTTAATTTATTTTCCAAAATTTTTCCTCCTATTTTCTTTCTACAAGGGGCATAAAGCCCCTTATAGCAGTGTTTTCAAATTTTATTAAATGTATTTTATTTTTTATTATTTTTTAATTTCTGCAACAACTCCAGAAGCTACCGTTCTTCCACCTTCTCTTATCGCAAATCTTAATCC